>CBDBBJ010000001.1:0-45350 GCA_965202645.1 Bdellovibrionales bacterium | reverse complement strand
ATTTGCGTCCTATAAACCCCGACGCTTTCATTCTCTCTTTGGTCTGTTCCCATAATATGAAAACGGATAGGCGGCGCTTCCTATTTTCAATTCCGCCGGCGCCATATCGTCATCAAAACCGCTTGTCTCCACTTCTGCAGAAAAGCGGCCGGCTAAATCTAAAATTTCTTGAGAGCCGGTTGTTTTTGCATTGTAAATCAAGCGCTCAATGCTTTCAGAGCCGCAAGGGTTTTCTATTGCAAAATTGCCGCCGTCAAAAGCGACAAAATCCAAATCTTCATCTTCCCTGACGCCCGGTTCAAGCTCCGTCACAGGAAACAGCAAATCAGAGGTTTCATTTGCTTCAGGCGCATAAGAGCCGGCGGCCTCCCAGTCCTCTCCCTCAAACTCATAAAGCCCCTCTTTTATCGTGCCGCCGGTTGCGGGCACATAAGTGTTTGCGCTTGTCTTAAACCGCAAATCGTCCCAGTCGTCTTCAGGCAATTCAGTTGCAAGTGTATAATAATCCACATTAGTTTTGTCACACGCCGCGCCGGTAATTTTCTCATTAGTTTGATTAACCCGTGTTAAGGCGTGTTCTTCGCCATTGACCTCTATTGCGCTTAAATTTGTCTGTGTGCCGTCTTTAACATAGACGCGGGTTTCACTTATAAGCTGAAAATCATCCGGTAAATCAGGATTTAAATAGCCGACAGCGCCGCCGTCGCAGTCTCTCCACCATCCGCGCTTTCCGGCGCCGACCCCTTCAAGCTGTGTGCCGACAAAGCTTTTAGGGCTTATATCCACATATTCATCGTCAATATAATCGTTCTCAATGAAAACTTGCTGTCCTTTTTTGCTGTCTGCGTCGGGAGGAAGTTTTGCAAGCCGTTGCGGCGTTTTGACGACTGGCGTTGCAAGTTGCCATGATCCGTCTTTAACCCAAAGTTTTTTTGCAATTTCATCCCAATAAAAATGTCCGTCTTGTCCTAAGAATGGAGAGGGATCGCCTTGCCCTTTAAGCGTGACGCTTGAGTCGGGCAATGTAATGCCCTCGCCGACGTTTTGCCAGCCGCCGCCTATAACTGTAATTGCCTTAATCTTTAAGGGAGAGCCGGTCGCTTTATAATAAACATGAGAATAGGCGTTTGCAAAATCATTTTGGTTTTCAGTTGCATAAATTAAGTTTGATCTTGATAAATAATATCCAAAAGTAGAATGATTTGTATAAGCGTCTGAGGGCAAGGCAATATCATCAGAGGCCGATCTTGAAATAACAGTTGTTAAGGATCTTTGGTATCTGTTTGTCACATTAGAAAATTTATAAGCCTCAAGTTTTCCTGAAACAGCTTTATAAGCTATCGGATAATTTTCCCCTGGCGGCGGCGGCCTTATTAAATCGTTAAAGGGTTCTGATTGATAACTATAATAGATACTTGGCGGATAAGTTGTAAAACCATTTGTATTATTTGGAATTGACGGCCTGTTTTGATATTGAAAAACCAATTGAACACCAAAAGAGTCACTATAACTTGTCCTTCCGCCTATTCCTAAATAAACCCCGCCGCTTTTTGTGACAGAGCCTCTTATTATCTGATCATAATATTCAAATTTAATTGCGCCTTGATATGTGATATAACCACTTGATCCGACCCTTACTGCATATCCGCCTGCCCATTCAGAAGTATCAAAACCTTTGTGAATTGTGTATAAATTTCCATTGAAAGCAAACATGCTGAGCAATGAATATGGAGCATTGACTCTGATTGTTCTTTTCCATGATGTTTCTTCTATTCCAGTTACTCTATTCCATCTTCTATAAGTCCAGAAAAAATTAGTATTTGCCCGTATGCTCTGTGTGAAGTAAGTTGTTCCAGCTGATGAAGTGGTTGGATAAGCCACATAAAGATAATTTTCATCCACTGCAAGGCGTGTGTTAATATAGTTATTTCCTGTTATATCAGTTGTAATCGTCCTTGCCTCATCAACAAGGCCGCGCCCGTCAAAAGAGCCGGGCGGAGTATAATAGAAAAGCGTTTTTGTTTGCCCGTCATCTAATAGGACAATATCGCCCTCTGTCGGGGTTGTGACTTCTGAAAGCGAAGTGACGGTTCTTATCGTGGTTATGTTGCGCGGGTTTGTTATTTGCGGCTTGTCAATCTCAACAAGGCGGCGCTTATAGAAATCAAGCTTATCCGTTTGCTGATCGCTTGTGGCCGGGCTTTTAGAGAAAAATCTAATCCAATACTCTGTAGACGTGCCGTCTGTAATGTCTGTATCTGAGTCAAGCGAAGTGTAAAGCTCATAAACCGCGCCGCCTGAAACCACTTGCCCGACCGCCGATCTTGTCAATGACTCTGTGTCAATTTCATGGGCGGGCGGGCTTCCTGAAGTGACGGCCGGCGTCCATGTGCCGTCGCCTTTCTGAAAGCGGATGTTTGCCCAGATTGCGTCGGCTGTTAAGAGGGTTTGCAGAGCCGCCGGTAATTGATAAAAGCTTGTTTTTCCTGCGTCGGTTGCGCGCAAAAAGCTTGAAGTCCAGTCTATTTTTGCGCCTAAGCTGTAAGTATTTCCCTTATATTCTATTTGCGTTAATAGAGGGAAAGCCCTCTTAACCACGACGCTTTTATCCAGTATTGCAAGGATATTGCTGTCAAGCGTGGTTTCATTTGTTATAGAGCCGCGCGCCGTGGCGCCGTCTGACTCATGGCGCGCCCATCCTTTTGTTCCGAATATTGCATTTATGTTTTGCGCTGAAACGGATGTTTCCGCCGGGGTCCATGTTGTTTGCCCAAGTCTCTGAAAGCGCAAAGTCGCCCAGCTTGAGTCTGCTCCAAGGGCGGTTTGCAAAGCTGTCGGGAAAAGTTGATAAACCACGAGACCGCGGTCTTGACCCCCCCAAGTTCCGTTCCATGCCGTTGTTCCGGCAAGGCTGTATTCAGTTCCTTTGTATTCTGCTTTTGCATAGCGCGGCGAAGTTGTCGCTTTAGTCACAAGATAGCTGTTTGTAACCCCGACTATATCGCTGTTTAAAGTCCCTGTTAAGGTTCCGAAAAATGTATTGCCGTTTGAAACCCGCCGACCCCAGCCTTTAGAACCCCAGCCCTCTGTCGGAAAATTAGTTGTGGATGGGGTTATGGTTACATATTGCGCCTCTGTCGTTGCGCCGCCGAATGTTCCAGGCGTTACAGTTACATAATTTGCCCTGTCGGCGCTTGAGGGGTTGGGATTGTCAGGATCGCGGCTGTAAAGACGAACATAAAGCGTCGATGGCGCGGGGTTTGCAAGCTCATCGGAGCGTAAATAAACTCTTAAAGGGCGGCTGTTTGTTCGGGCTTCAAACTTTCCGACGGCGCATTCATTGCAAGGCGTGCCGTCTTCCCTTTCAATTTTTCCAAAGGTTCCGCCTAAAGTGGATCCAAGTGTTCCTGCGCCCTTATAAGTGGCGTCGGTTGTGTTGTCTGCAACTGTGATTTTAAACCCGTCATCGTCATCGTCTCTGACTTCATACCAAGCCGACGGGGTTTCAGTTCTGATGACTGAAAGATTAGGGAGAGCGGCAAGGGCAATGCCGGTCGGGGGAGCGCGCGTCGTCAGGACATATCTTGAGCTGTCGGGCCGCGTGTTTGAAATTGTAATTTCAGAGAGCGTGTCATTTGAGACAAGCCCTATATCGGTCCCTTGCTTAAGAATGGCTTTGTTTTGAGTATAGACAGAGGCTTTATCCACGGTTCCGCCGCCGCCGCCGCTCATTGCTGTTGAGGCAATCGTCAATTCATTGTTTGCATCGGACGGGGTTATTGTTATGTTATCGCCCGCTTTCAAAACGGCTTTTGCCGCCGGATAGATATTTTCTTTTGTCGGTTCAAGCTCAGGCAAATCAAGAAAATCTAAGAGGCCGGATTTGTTTAGGGTGTGATTTGTCGCCGCGCCTGTTTGCGCCGGCGCAAAAGAGCCGTCTGCATATTCAAACTTTACATTTTGCCAATTCCCTGAAGAGGGCAAGCTGATATTGTTATAGACCACGGTTGCGCCGCCTAAACGGCCATTAAACCTTAACCACGGAACATTGTATTCTGTGGTTCCTATGTAAATATTTTTGACGCGCTTGCTTTCAGCGGAAACAAAAGCAATCCGCGTGTCTGATAGCAAAACGACGCCGGTTGCTGTTATGGGTTGAGAGACCGTGCCGACGGTTGCGCCTGTTTGGCTTGAATAGGCTTGCGCTCCCCAGCCCGCCGGCGCGGATCCGGTTGTGAAGTTAAGAGCGCTGTTTGGATTTTGCCGGACGGCAAAAGTCAGATGTTTTGTTGTGTCTGCCGCCGAAACGGACCAGTCAAATCCGCTTTGGCCGGGCGTGGAGCACACGCCGGCGGTCCAGTTTGTCGCTTGTTTTTTGAGGCATTGACCCGTTGTGGCGGCGCCGACTGAAACGTCTTTCAGGTCATTGATATTCAGAGCGGCGGGCGCGCTGTTTGGATAAGCCTCTTTAACAGCATCAGGAAAATACAGCTCGTAAGTTATGCCCTTGCGCTCGATGGCCGCGGGCGCAGCAAGGGCGGCGGAAATGAGCAGGGCGGCGGCGGCGCGCCGGAAAAATTTTTTCATTTTTGCAGAAAACCACGGCCGGCGGGGGTTTGCAAGCTTTTTTTGCAAATATGTCCAAAAACGGGCCATTTTGCGCATGTTTTGCCGGGGGAGGCGCGGCCATAGGGTTATTTTTTTTGCCGCAACAGTGGCCCGAAAAACAGCCTAAAATCGGCGATAGGGGCGCCGCCGCCGCCCCCCCCGGCGGGCGTGGCGCGGCAAAAAAAAGCCCGACCTGTGGTCCGGCAAATGCCCTAAAATCGGGGATAAGAATATCTTAAAGGGCGCTTGCATTTGAGCGCTTATTGCTATCGCGCCCGCCTGCGTCTTGATGCATCAAGACGGCCATGTTTGTCTGGAGCAAACCAGGTTAAACAGTTTCTATAGGCATTTATTCCTAACAGCCGGCCCTTTAAGATAGTTCATTTTATGACGCGGCGCGTCTTTTAAAGAGCGCTCAAGCTTTGACGGCCTAAAAGCTCTTGATTTTCCTTTTGGATTTTATCCATTTTTTCGCCGCTTATTTTTTGCATGGCGGCGGTATATGCCTCTGAACCGTGCTCTTTTATAAGTTTGATTTCATCTTCCGGGCTTAAGGAATTATAACTCAATTCGCCCGGCTTTTTGATAGGCTTGCCGGCGCCGCTTGGAGAAAAATTAGTGCCCACGCCTTGCTTTTCTGATTGAAAAGCCGGCGCATATTCTTTTTCTTTTTTCAGTTCATCAAGCCAATCGCCGACCTTAAGCTGTTGAGAACCGACAAAAACAGGATCGCCGTCCTTGTCCTTTACATACAGAGAACCGTCTTTAAAGCCGGTTTTTGCGTCGACGTGGCCGGCCAGCAAGGCCACGGACCCGGACTTTGCTCTTATCTCGTCGGCAATCATGGACCGCTTTTGCCTTGCATCAAAGTCAGCTTTTAAAGTTTGATTTTTTTGTTCTTGTTCCTTGAGTTGCAATTTAAGCGCCTCTGTCTGTTTTCTCATTTCCCTTAAGGCCGCGTCCTCTTTTTCCTTATTTTTTTCTATTTTTTCTTTTTCTTTTTCATTTTCTTTACCCTCCTTAAGCGTGATTTGTGTATCTTCCAGTTTGCTTGCCGCCTTTTCAAGCTCAGTTATGCGGCCTTTAAGTTTTTTGTTTTCTTCCGTCAAGTCATTGCCGAAGACGGCGTTTTCCACTTCAGGCTTGAGCTTAAACAGCTCTTTTCCGTCTTTGTCTTTTGAGTCTGATTTATTATAAAGCCCCTCTAAACCTTTAGGAATTTCAGAGACTTCTTTTTTTGGATTAAACAGCGGCATAATGGACCTCCTATTGCGCGCCCCGCGGCAAGATTAAAATATCGTTTTGTTTAGGCAATGTTTTTTTTATTTTTAAAGACAACATTTTATCCAATTCTATTCCCTTTACTTCGTAAAGGCAAATCCTTAACAAATCCAGTTTTGTATATAATTTATCCTTATACTTTTTTCTTTTTTTGCTCATTAAAAACGCCCAAGAATTATGGGCGGCCCTTTCAGGCGTTTTCATTACAAAAGCGGCCTCTTTATTTTTCATCCCTGAAAGAAAACAAAGCAAAAAATCAATATGCCTTTGCTTTACTCTTGGAATAAAAAAAATCTCATCCAGAGCAAAAGCAAGCAATGAACTAAGCAAAATCTTTTGCTCTTCAAGTTTTCTTTTTTTCATTGAGTTTCATTCTGTCAAGATAGATTTTTCTGGCGCCGGCCGCTGTATAAAAAACGATTGACATTCTTAAAATTCTTTTTGTTTTCCGAAGCGCTTTTCCATGAATTTTAGGGTGTCTGACAGGCAAATTGCCATGTATTTTTTTCTCTCCCTTGAATATAGCAATATCACAGCTTTTTGTATTAAAGTAAAATTTATGTTCAGGCAAACAAATCTCTCCGCCGCAAGTTTTATCAAAAAAGAAAACCGGCATAAAAGAGTAAGCTTGAGGCAAGTTCATTGCATCCACGTGCAACGCGCACTGAAGATTGAAATTAACTGTTATAGTTGTAAAGCCGCCGAAGTATGAAATTTCTTTTGGGATTTTTTGTTTTTCAATCTCAGTTTTTAAAAACGGCGGCGCCGCTGAATAAAATTTTTCCAATTCTTTAAATATAGGATTTAATCTTTTTAAAAGAGGCTTTTCAATATTTTTTCCGACTTTAAACTTTCCAGGCGGATTATTTATGATTGCTTTGGATCTTATGCCAATAGTTATACTTGATATTCCATGAGATGATCTTGAATAGAATTTTGTTTCATTTTGTTTTAATCCGAGGCCGGCCTTTATAGCAAAAGGACGGGGCTCAAAGTCATTTTTTCCTATTACATTAGATCGGCAATTATTATTTATTATTCCGTTCCAATTCTTAAAAAATCCTGTTATGCTCATTTTTTCTGCAAGCGGCTGTAACTTGTCTCTAAGCTCTTTTGATCTATAGACAGCAAAAGCGCACTTTTCTTTTTCATTTCCAAAAACAGTCAAGCCGTTTTGTTCGATTTCTTTCTCATCTGGACTTTTCCAATCCATTACATCAAGCTTAGAAAGTTTTTTATGCCTCCAATCATCCTCTTTTAGGACTAAAGCATTTCTAATTTTATTGTATTTTATTTTCATCTTTATATTTTTTAATTAGAAAAGTCAAAACTTCTCCAAAATTTTCAAGTTTTTCTTTTTTAAGGATTTCATTTAAATCTTTGTTTATTTGTTTTTCATGATCTTTGAAAACAGCAATTTTTATAAAAGCCGTGTCAAACATTTCATTCTTATCTTCATCTTCATCTTCATCCTCATTCTCATCTTCATCTTTCCAAGAGTTTTGAGTAAGCTGTTTTTCAAATATATCATCATCGGCAATAGATTGATCGGCAAAAATATCTTTAATCTCTAATCCATATTGTTTGACCATGCCGAAAAGAATTTCCTCATCCACAGCGCCATAAGTGCCGGCAAGAATGACGGCCATCTCTTTTGCCTCTTTTTTAGATTTAAATTCTAAGGGATAGTAAGGGACTTTTTCCGGTATTTTATAACCTAATTCTTTCAATTTAAGCAAGGCTTTTTTCCGCTGATGCCCGTCAATTATCCATTTATTTTTAACAGGCAAATCGTCTTGTTCCCATATAATAAACGGGGTTGAGACGCCCTTTCTGACAAGGGAGTTGCAAAGCTTTTCAAGGTTTTCGGGACTTAAGTATTTTAAGTCGTCTTGAAAATCTTGTAATTCTGAAAAGTTTATTAAAGGCGGATTTCCTTTAACATTGACTCTGATTGATTTTTGTTCCATATTATTGGATATGGTTCGGCTTATATTATTCTTTTTTGAACCTGTCAATATTTTATGACGCGGCGTGTCTTAGAAGCAAATCCCGGAAGTCAGGAACACTTTGTAAGCTCTCAAGCTTATGAAGTTCTTTATCATGGAACAAGGGGTCCGGGCAAGACTATGGCCTTGCTTTTATCTTTTCTGTCTCAAGTTGATAAGGGACATGAAGAAACCTATACCGGCATAATTTTTCGGCGGCGGTATAAAGAGCTTTACGATATGCAAATTAACTTCACAGAAAAACTGTCTTCTATTTATGGCAAAAAATTGCAATACTCAAAAAAGGGATTTTTTAAGTTGCCGACTGGCGAGAGTTTGAGGCTGGCGCATGCGGAGCATGATGATCACTATTGGAATTTCCACGGCCAGCAATATGCATTTTTAGGATTTGATGAATTGACAAGCTGGAAAAATCTTAATCTATATGAAAAGCTTAAGTCAATTTGCAGATCTGCAAACCCGGATATTCAGACGCGCGTCCGCGCAACAACAAACAGTTTAGGGCCGGGTCATTCTGCTGTTAAGCAGTATTTTAGGATAGATGAAGTTAATCCTGGAATTATTTTTGAAGATGACGGAACAACACGCATGCATGTCTGGGGAGAAATAAGCGAAAACAAACATATTATAACTGATAAGAATTATCTCCGTTATCTTGCATCAAGCCGCAACCCGAATATTTTAAAATCGTGGTTTTTAGGGAGTTGGAACATTTTAGCCGGCGGCGCCCTTTCTGATGTATGGCGGCCAGAGCATCAAATTGTCAGGCCGTTTAAAATTCCAAAAACTTGGAGTGTTTATAGGACTTGTGATTGGGGTTCGGCGCGGCCTTTCTGTGTGCATCATATAGCAATAAGCGATGGATCTAATTATTTAGATGCAAGGGGAAAGTCTATTGAGACGCGCAACAAAGATTATTTTGTTATAAATGAAGTTTATGGCGACGGCGGAGAATTTAATGTGGGGACAAAAGAAACGCCGCGTGAAGTTTGCAAAAGAGTTTTGAGAGAGGAAAAGCGTCTTAAAGATCAATTTGGAGTTCAAAAGATTTATGCCGGCGCGGCTGACAGCTCTATGTGGAGCGTCACTGGAGAGCGCTCGGTTGCAGAGCTTTTAAAGCCGTTATCTTTTGTTCCGGCAAAAAAAACTGAGAACAGCCGGGTTGTCGGTTTGGAGCATTTTAGAAATAGGCTTTTGGACGCTTGTCCAGATAAGTATGGCCGTCGCGAGGGGAGCGGTATTTTCTTCTTTAGCGGCTTGAAACATACATTAAGGACCTTGCCTGAATTGCCGCGTGATGAGAAAAATCCTGAAGACGTTGACACTGAGTCAGAAGACCACGCTTATGACAGCTTAAGGTATTTTATTCACAGCCGCGGCGCGATTGTGCGCATATTAAAGCCGCGGTTATAGTTTATTTGCCGTTTTAGGCCGCTTTTTTATGGCGGCCTATACGCGGCCATAAGCAAAAAAACAGGCGGCTTAAATCTTATTTATTTTTTCAATCAGCACGGTATCTAAAGTTTTAAATTTATTTGAATGAAACCCGTGTTTAATAAAAATTACAAAGTCGCCGACTTCATGCAATTCATCCTCATTTAAGCGCATGCTCATTACAATCTCTCTCATCTCATTATCCATTCTCTCTGTTATTTTATCCATATACTGATTAAATTGCACTCTCTCTGATTTAAAAAGTTTTTGTCTCTCTTTTAACTGGTGTATTCTTTTTGCCGCCAGTTTCATATCAAATTCTTTTAAATTTAAGTCTCCTGAAAGCATTATTGCCCTCCTTTATAGATGTTTTTAGGTTTTTTTGTGTTTTCTGAGTCGTCTTTTTCCGGGTGTATATTTAGAATGCAAAACAGGCTGTATCTTTTGAAGTATGTCAATTGTTTTCCATAGTCTTGATAATCAAAAACGGTTTCAATTACTTCAGTTGTTTCTTTGCCTGTCTTTTTGCCGCTGTTGAAGTCTGCATCGGTTATTGTTTTTGTTGTTTTATATTTAAATTCAGGAAGTTTCATTACATTCTTTATTTTTCCAAAGGGCGGAGTATAAACCATCCGGTCTTGCCCGCTGTGAGGCCCTATTGTCAAGTCTCCTTTAAGGTCAAATAATTCAGTTATAAGGTATTTTTCTTTTTCTTGGACTTCAATATACTGAATGACGGCAAGATGGAATTTTGCAAGGATGGTTTTTGCTTCATTTAAGAGGCGAGGAAGAGGGCAATAATTAAAATTGTATCCTTTTTCATCCGCCTTTAAAGTGTTTTGTATTTCCAGAGTCGCTTTAATCAGTCTGTGCGCCCATGACAGAGGCTTTTCATTTGTTTCAATCTTAAGTTCTTTTTGTGACTCTGCGGGTTCTTTTTCTTTAGCTAAAGCCTCTCTTTTTTTTGCAAGGGCTTGCGCGTCTGCTAACAGCGCCTCTTTTCTTTTATCAATCATCAGATCCTCCTTTTATAGGTTTAAAGTTTTTGGACTGTGAGTCGCCGACTCTGACTAATAGAATGCTTTTATCGCCCCAATCAATCTTGCCGGTTGTTTCCTTGTCAAGGGCTTCGGCGCCGTCTATGGCTATGACGCTGGTTGTTTTGTCAAGATTTAGGAGATTTATTGCAAGCTCAATAACTTCACTTTCAGACAGGGCGCTTATAAGCACTTTGTTTAACTCAAGTTCTCCGTCTTCATTCCATCCTAAGCCTGGGACTTGTTTTGTCATAGGGTTTAGAATTTCTTTTTTCTTTTCAGGCCATTCTTTTTTAATATAGATGTCCATATCTTTCCATTCTTTGACAGCGGCGTTTACTGTAAGTTTTTCTTTTTGCAATTCTTCTTTTGTTTCAATCAGGTTGTCTCTCTCTTTTATTGCTGTAAATTTCCCTTTTGCTTTTGCATTCTCAATTTTGAGTTCATTTATTTTATCATAGAGTTCTCTTTGAATTTTCTCTTGTGTTTCAATTTCCTTTTTTGTTTCTTTTTCTTTTTCTATATTTAGCTGACCGCGTGTTTGCAATTCTTTTATTTCAAACTTTAGTTTTTCAATCTCTTTTTCCTTTTCTCTTATGTCTTCTGTTTTTTGATTTATTTGATTTTCCATTGTCAAATTACTATAGCCATAAAGCTTATTGTTATTTTCAACGATTTTATTTGCGGCTGCCTCTTTTTGTCTTGTAAGCTCATCTATTTTTTCTATTATGACTCCGTGTTCCTTTACTTTTTCTTCATAAGACGTTTTATCTTCCATTATGTTTGAAAAATTCTCTGCAAGAGCGCTTTTTCTGTTTTCATAATCTGTTTCATTTTTTTCAAGGGCTTTTGACAGCAAGTTCTTTTTTTGATAAAGATTAAGGCGCGTGTTCCTTAGGTCTTTATCCGCCGCTGTAATTACATGGAAAGCGTGTTTTTCATAATCTATAGAGTCGGGTTCATGCAGAGGGACGTCATTAAAAATTTCCTTTTTTGTTTTAAGCGGAAGAAGTTGCATAAGCCTGTCTGTTCGACCCTCTTTTTTGAGTAAGTCTCTGGGATCAAAAGAGCCGGCGGAAACAAGTTTGCTTATGAAAGCGGCGGGTTTAGAGGGCGATATGCCTTGATAAAGGACTTTTGTTTTTATATCCCCTGACTCTGTTATTGAGCGCCATATCTCTAAGGGCAGACCGGTTTTTTTCTCTTCAAATTCAGAGTGTGTTTCCGCTTTTTCTTTACTTTCATTAGAGACGCGGTCGGCAAAAGATTTGCCGCCGTTTATATTGAATTTAAGGGCTTCCAGTATGGCTGTTTTGCCTGTTCGGTTAGGACCGAAAATCTCAGTCTTTTGATCAAAAACTATTGTTCGGTTTTTGATGTTTTTGAAGTTTTTGATTGTGAGTTTTTTAAGTGTGAAATTCATTTATGCCTCCTTTAATAGAATGCTTTTGATTTTATCTAATTCCAATACTTTTTCATTGTATCTTTTAATGTCTTGATCTTTCCATTCTTTGAGTTCAGCAATTCTATGGTTAATGCAATTAACAGCGTCTTTGGGGCTTGTGTCTTTAACATTAAAATCCGCCCTTAAGACGGCTTTTAGAAATTCGCCTTGTTTATGCGTCAGAATGTCTTGAATTTGTTTTTTCATTTATGACTCCTTTATAAAAAGTTTTATGAAATAATAGTATTTGGGAGCGCCACACTGAAAAGTGCATGCCCCAGTTGTCTTTATGGTTTTCTAAAAGTATAATTGCGGCGTGGGTTTTGAATTCTCTTTTGACTGCGTTTTTAATCTCATTATCTGTTATTTTTTTAACTATTGATTTGCAGTTTTCTTCCTGTTGCGTCCGCCACCATTTACAAAAAGCTGTTAAAAAATGCTCTGTAAGCTCTATATGAGAGACTTGCCTGTCAAGCGTCTTTTTTGTCCGTTTAATCATATCGTCTGTCATAAACATTTTAGCCCTTAAACAATTTGCAGTTTGCCGTTGTATCGTGTTTTGCGAGGGTTTTCAATCATTTCTTTTGCAATAGCTTGATAGCCTCTCAAGTATCCGTCGCCAAGGGCGCCGCGTCTTATTGTGTCTTCAGAGAATTGACAGACAGCAATTTCATAAGGCGGGACAGTTTCTAAAAAATAGATAATAAAGCCCTTGCATTCTCTATTTTGAGCGATTGAAACTCCGTTCAAATACATGGCGGCTTGAATATCATAGCGCCGCTCTCTGACAATAACTCTAATGGGTTTGTCAAGCCGCCCGGTTGTTTTCAGGTCAATGACGTAGCCGTCTTTATTTACAATATCAGGTTTGCCTCTAAAGGCTATGTTGTTTTCTTTCCAAAAAACCGGTTTTTCTATTATAGAATTTTTATCATTTAATTCTTTATTAAGGTATTCATGGGCTTTTGCTTTTTGAGTTATAATTTTCAGGACTTCAAATTGTTCCGGTTTTAGGAGTTCTTTTAAATCTGTCGGCGGTTTGTTAATGAGAATGGTTGCGTGTATGCATGAACCTAAGGAGATGGCGGGCGATGGTTTGAATGAGCCGCCGGGGTTCTTTTCATATTGTATTATTTTAGATGCGCTTAATTCAGGGCGGGCGTGATATTGTGCGTCCGTTAATTGATCCACAAGCGCGGCGCGCGCTTTTTCCCTTGCTTCAGTAATGTTGTTTAATTTATCTTTGTATGACATTTAGTCATCCTGTTTAATTTTCTTTTCTATAAGCAGAGTTTCCTCTGACAATTCCCATTCCTCTTTTGGAATTTTATAAAGCGCCTTTTCAATAGGCTTGTCTATCCAAACCCCCGGATAATAATTGCCGCAAAAGTGTTCCGCCGCTCTGTAAGCGGCCCATCCAAGACCCCTGTCTTCAAAATCAATATGGGAAATCCTTGAATATCCGTCTTTAGGCTCCCATGTTATTTGGAGAACATATTTATATTCCATAACTTATTTCACTGATGCTAAAACTTCGTCAAAAGTTTCCGCCGGTAAGCCTTTTTCTATTCTTTCTATAACCCCGGCTTGTCTTTTCTTCCACTTTTCGTTTAATTCTTTTCTTTTATATTTTCTTCCTTTTTCTATACGAAAATAGTTTCTTTTTGTTTCCAAAGTATAAAATATAGTTCCGCCGGCTTTGAATTGAAAGTTTATTTCTTCAACAAATTCATTGCGTTGTAATTGCGTCCATACAATATAAATCCTATAGAGGGCATTTTTCCCGCTTGCGGGAAAAATTACTGACAGCGCCGATGACGGTCTTTTTTTTGAAATAGATCCAAAGGTTTCAATGAACCTTATTTTTCTTTTAATGCAATTTTCTTTTGCCATCTAAACCCTCTTTAAAATAAACTTTTATTTGTTTTTCTTCCTTATCTATTTCAAAAGTTATGATGCAAGATTTTTTAAATTTTGCATTAAAAGCGTCATTTACAATTTCAATCAATTCTTTTGCTCTTTTTGCAGCTGTTTCGCCTGTAATGTGTTCTTTAGGCGGGGGTCCTATTTTTATCATTTTTGCCTCCTTAAAAAAAGATTTAGCCGGGCGGCAAAGGGCCTCTTCGAATTACATGAAGATATTATCTGACCCGGCTAAAATTTCATACCCTGGACGCTGTCCTTATAAGCGGGGGGGATTGCCCCTATCTGCCGGCGCGCAACCGCCGGCTTGCTTTTTTATTAAAAAGCAAAAAAAAATAAATTGCAACATTTTTTTTAGGGGGGCGGGGGGCTTAGCTTGGCTATGGCTTTTTTGCGACGCGGCGCGTTGTTATGGAAAGATTTTTTTAAATCTTTTCAGATTTTTTGCCGGCGTCAGAAAATTCGCTTTTTTGAGGCAAGTTTGAAAAGCTATAGTTTGCTGAACGGCGCCGCTGTTAGTTTCAGTCCAACAATGAAAGACGCGGTATAGCTTTTTTTTATCTTCGTGTTGAAGACGGACGTCTAAAATATAAAAAAAAGAGTTTTCAATAGTTTGTATTTTCATTTTTCTTTTTTGCTATGTTAGTAATCATGTCATTGAATGTATCAAGCCGTTTGTCTATTTTTTCTATTGCCGCCGTTTTTTTCTTTTTATCGGGTATATTATACCATTTTTTAAGAGTTATGTTTTCTTCAATTTCTTTTGCAGTGAATTGATAGGGCGTTGCTCTTTTTTTTAATGCTTCTTCTGTTTTATTTTCCGAAGGCGGTTCTTTTTCTAAGTTTTCTCTTTTTCTGACGGCGGCGGCGTTTTTCCTGTCTTGATAAATCATCTCCCTTGTTGTCATATTGCGTCCTTTGTCAAAGCCTCTTAACATTTCAGGACCGCGCGGTCTGTTTTTCCACATTGCAATTTTTTGTTCGGTTGTCAGGGGTTTTGTATTTTCCCTTAAGATGCGTCTTATCTCTATTTGTTTGATGACAGGTTCGGCCTCTATTATGTCATAGAAATCATCCGTTTCTTTTCCGGCGGCTATGGCCTTATAGATTTTGTCAATAAGGGCGGTGTCAAAGAGTCTGTGATTTTCTTCCATAAGCTTAAAAGCCGCTTCGGTTTCTTCAGGTTCAAGGGGTTCCAGTTTTTTTATATCAGGCGGGGGGGCTTTTGAAAATTCCCTTGGGTCAATAGGACGGCTTTCTTTTTCTGCAAGCTGGTCTATTAAGCCTCTTAATTTTTTTATGCCGGCTTGCTGTCGGTTTTTTGCCGCCTTAAGTCTTTTATCGGCAAGATGTTTGTCGATAAATATTTTGTCTCCGAGTTGTTTAAAGGGAGAGTTTTTAAAAATAAGGATGGTTTGCCCTTCATACTTTGACATAAAGAATTTGTCGGTCTCTTTTTTAATTTCCAGTTTTATTTTCATGGCGGCCTCTTTTTTTTTAAGCATTGCAAAAAAAAAAAAAGAAAGAAAGATTTTTTTATGTTTTTGCAAAACCATAGCCGGCTGTTTGTTTTTTGCGACGCGGCGCGTCTTGAATAAGATAATCTCCGCCCGCGCGCCGCCTTAAGCGGCAAGCGGCGCGGGCTTTTTGCAAAAAATTTCAGGCCTGGTGAAGAGCGCTTTTTGACGCGCCGTTGCAAAAAAAAAAAAAGGCTTGCCTTGCCGAAAAAAAACAGTGTACGTTTTGAAGTTCCGGGTTAATATTGACGTAACTTGATCTAATAAGCTGTTGAAAAAAACCGCTTAAGGCGGTTTTTTCAACAAAGATGAGATAGATCTTTTTTTTTTTACGTACAGTGTTTGAGTTTGGTCAAACACGGTTTCATTGATCTACGTGCCTCCGGGAAATTTGCCGGTCGTGGTTTTGTTCGGGGTTTCGCAAAATATGCGCTTATTTGCCGTTTTTTGCGCATTTTCCGGGGGGGGCTATGGTTTGCCATGCATTTTAAAAAATATGGCCTTAAAACGGCAAAAAAAAGGAAAGGCGGAATGACAAAAAACTTCAGAAGCCGGAGGCGGATCGCAAAATTAGGGGAAGTCTGGACGCCGCCGAAAGTCGTCAATGAGCTTTTAGATCTGATTGAACCTAAGAGCGTGTGGGCCGACGAAAATTATATTTTTTTTGAGCCGACTTGCGGTCACGGCAACTTTGTAATTGAAGTTGTCCGGCGGCGGCTAAAAGCTTTTCTTAAGAGAGCGAAAAAAGAAAAAACAAAAAGCCCTTGTTTCTATTCTGTGGCGAATACTTTGCATAACCTAAGAGCTGTGGAGATTAGCGAAAAAAACGCGACAGAATGCAGAGAAAGAGTTTTTAAGACTGTCAAAAGCTTTTTAAAAGAACACTGCAAGCTTGCGCCGGAAAAGCAAAAAGCTTTTTTGCATTCTTGCAAGCCGCACATCTTAAAGAACATAAAGACGGGAGATTTTTTTAGAGAGATAAAGACGGCGGAGATTTTTAAATGAAAAAAAGCCCCCCGAATTTTCGGAGAGCTTTTAAACTGGTCGAATCCGACCACTTTAGTTTTACACAAAGTTTTGCGCAGGCCGCGCAAAAACCCGCGCAAAACTAAATGAAAGCCGCGCCGCAGGGACACGGCCTGCTTCCGATCCGATCCAATCCAATCCCTTCCAATCCCATCCATTCCGCTCCGCTTTTAAAAGCCATCTCATAGAGAGACAGCCTGCTTCCCTTCCTATCCTATCCAGTCCCATCCAATCCAGTCCGATCCTTTCCGTTCCAGTCCCCTCCAATCCATTCCTTTCCAATCCGCTCCCTTCCGCTCTAATAAACAAATTTTTTCCATTTATCGGCGGACCATCTTTGGGTTTTAGCCGCCGGACCGTTTGGGATTTTTGCATGACAATCTGCGCATAAGATTTGGATTTTGCGCGGATTAAAGAATTGCTTAATCCACTTATAGCACATGGGATGAAAATGGTCACAGGTTAATTTTCTTTTTGTTCCGCATTTTTTGCAAGACTTTCCCTTTCTAATAGCCTTTGATAAATCCGCCCAGAAAACCCCTTTATACTTAAGCTGTTCATACTTCTTATTCCCTGACGGCATGCGACCCCACCAAGCGGCGTCAATAGTTTTAGGCGCCGAAAGCTGTTTCTTTTGTCTGTAAATTATGTTTTCTTCAAGCATATAAGCGTCCTCCTTTGTTATTTAAAAAAGCCGCGCCGCAGGGACGCGGCCTGCTTCCATTCCACTCCGCTCCCCTCCACTCCCTTCCGATCCTTTCCGATCCAATCCTTTCCGCTCCCTTCCGATCCAATCCAATCCGGTCCTCTCATTTACCAAAAGAAACCTTATATCTTCCAAAGCGCGGGCGCCTTTCAAAAGAACCGTAACGATCACCAAGCCTGAGAATATCCTTGACTTCATTAACAGAAATTTCATCCTCCACAATTTCCATTGTAAAGCTAAACTTCCATTTATCAATCATAATTCTCACTCTTGGGGTTTTCTTTCCCATAACATTGACAATCGTTAGATAGGAGTATTTAGGATAAAGCTTTGCGGGCTTTGCCTTCATATCCTTAAACTCTAAAAGACTGTCTTCCGGCACAAGAACCCCGCGCTTAATTTTAGGACCAAGCCGATTAGGAGCGCCCTGCGCAACAATCATGGCCATTATATTATCCGCCGGAACAATAAGCTGTCCCTTGCTGTTCCAATAGCCGGAAGAAAAGAACCCAAGCTTAGCAAGCTTTCTTTTGTCTTCAGGGGTTTTGCGCATCTTTGACTTTAAGGAACCTAAAGCCTCTCCAAAGGTTTCAGCCTTAGGAAAATCCTTTTTAATAAAACTGAACAGAGGATCTAAAGGCCGAATATCAGAATCCGGATCCGCGCCCTCTGAAGAATGAAAGATAATAGGCGTGATGCTATGCGCCGTTGCTTTCAATTTTGTAATTTTGTTTTTCATAAAACACCTCCTTTGAAATTTAAAAAATAATTTGTTTCATCTTATTTTAATGAAACAAAAAAATCTAAGAAATTGCAAGATTTTTTTAGGGGGTCGGGGGGGCATAGCCTGGCTATGACTTTTTTATGACGCGGCGCGTCGCAAATTAAAATCTCAATGAAAGAAAGGCTTAAAGATCCAAAGCCTTAAAAATGCCGGCGTCTTGCCTCCGGAGCTGTTTAAGCGTGTAAAGGGAGCCGCGCGGATCCAAAAAATCCTTCAAATCAAAACCGCCGCGCCTGAAAAGAGCCGCCCTTGACGCGCCTAAATACTCTTTCTGAAAACTTGCCGATTGACCCTTAAGCCACTGATTAAAAGAAGTTTTTGCCGGAACACTGCCGACATTCTCTGCATACCATTTATCCCTTACAGCCTTAAGTGAAAAACCCGTCGCTTTTGACTCCGCACGCCACTCTCTATTTAATTGCCGCGTGGTCTTTTTTGACAGAATAGCAGACCTCTCTCCTATTATTTGTTGCTTTTCTATAACAGCAACATAAGTGGAGCGGCAATTTACATGCGCCGGCAAAATCGGACGATCTCTGTCTTCATAAATCTGACCGTCTCTTGAGCCGCAAATAACCGTCGTCCGCGCATCAATCGTCGCCGTGTATCTAAACTTTTTAATCCCGTTTTCCCGATAAAAAAGATTTTTTGCGCTGTTTGCCGCATGATTAAGCGCCGTCCGGCTTATTGCCTCCACGCCCCGCCGGCTTTCTTTTAACACGCCGCGCGTGCCGCCGCGGCCCAACAGCCGCGCCGTCAGACCGGCCTCGCCCTCTCCCTGATAAAATGCAAGCCTCATGGCGCGCGTCGCTTGCGTCACCGTCCGACGGGCATAATTGTCTTGCCACTCAGAAAGTAAAGAACCCTGAAAAGGTTGAAGTGTGGCCGCCCGCCTTAAAACCGCCTCTGACGGCTGATTTAAAACTATTGCAAGCGGCGCAAAAGAATTTTTGAAGATTTGCGCCTGAAAACCTATCTCATAATTTGCAAGCGCCGCCATCTCTCCTTTAAGCTCCTTAAAAGACTGGACGGCGCCGGAAAATTCTCTGTAATTCTTTTGCGCTTGCCTTATAAGTCTGTTAAAATTTGCCCGCGCCGCACGGCTTATATCGCCGCGCTCTGTCATTTTTCTAATAGCAGACTTTAAATTGTCTTCCAATGACGCGCTTGCAAGCGCGGCAATCTTGCGGGCTGTTCCAATCTCAAGACGGGCTAAATAGGTTGCGTGCATTACCGCAGCATCAAAAACTTTTTCTTGAGCGGGCTTTTTAGGCATAACATCCCCTTATAAAAAAAGCCCCGGCCTCTAAAGCCGGGGCAAAAGCCTCTCCAGCCCCGTCCGCTCCAGTCCCCTCCACTCCCATACTGTCCATTCCCATACTCTAAATCATTTTCCCCTTTTCCTTAAAACCATTGCCGCGGCAAGTTCGGCTTGTTCCGCTTTTTTTGCCGCCTTATAAGCCTTTTCCGCCACCCGCCTCTTAAAGGGATTGTCAAGCCTCTTAGGCAAAGGGCGCGTGTCTTTTAATTCAAACAGCGTGCGCGCCTCTTCTAAAGCGTGCGCAGCCGCATTAAAAGCCTCTGTTTTTGCCTTATTCCAATCTTCAAGCGCTTTCTTTTGTTCTTTTGTCATAACTCTCCTTTTTGCTTAAGCAAACCATAAAAAAAAAGATTTTGCAAGATTTTTTGACGCGCCGCGTCGCATCAATTAGCCGGCGGGGGGGCGGGAGCAGCCGGTTTATCTTCAGGCGGGGTTTCTGCCGGCGGCGGCTGATAATTTTCTGCGGCCTCTTTTTCCACAGCTTCAGTCTCTTTTTCTGCATCAAAAGAGCTTGAGAAAGTTTTGAGAGCGGCAAGCTCTTTCAAAAAGCTTTCCAGTGTCAAATCTCCCATTTGACGCGCCTTAATTAAAGCCTCTATCCTCTTAATGTCCGAAAGCGGATTATAATCGCTTGCAAAAGAAACAAGCGGTTCAGTAATTTCAGGGACCTGATTGCCTTGGTAACGGAGAAAATCCAAGCAACAATCGGATATAATTCTTTCCAATTTTTTTGCAAGAGTGACGATTTGGAGATTTTTGTTTTGTTCCTGTAAAGTCTTTTCAGTCGCCGTTTCAATCACACTTTCTTTCATCAAATAATCAGAAAGGAAAGAGGTCATGGACTTCTCAATCTTTATAATATCTTTAAAACCGCTTTCTATAGCCCGCCCGCTGTGTTCCGCAAAATAAGCTTTGCATTGAGGGTTTGAAAAAGCTAACAATGTAAATGGACCGATAGCTTTTGTGTTCTTAAAAATCTTGTCGCTTTCTTCTTCATTCAAACCCGATATTGTAAGGATTGCATAGCGACTGACGCGCATTATATTATCCTGGTCGCTTTGCTTATTGAAATGCAAAAAATTCATTTTTGCTAAGTCATAAAACGGCGGCGTGACTCTCATAAGCCGCGCCGGCTTTTGCGGCGCCTCTGTCTGAAAAAGATAAAACGGTATCCTGTCAAAACCCTCTAATGTGACTTCGCTTTCAAGCTCTCCTAAAAGCGTTTCTATAGATAAATCATTTTCAAACAAAATATCCTTTATATCCTTTTGCTCTGTCATTTTATAAATACGAACCTTGTTTGGATGCTCTAAATCAAAAATCCGTCTCTCTAAAATCTCTGAACTTTTTTGCGTGCTTGCCTCTGTTTCTATTAAATCATCTTGCAAAAATACCTTATCAACAATAAATTGCGCCCGCGTTATCTCCCTTTTCCCTCCGACAAAAGAACTCCAAACTCCTAAAATATTTTCGGGCTGTATAATCCTGCAAAACGGCTGTTTTCTGTCATTATCATAATCAGGCAATATGCCCACTTGCCCCTTCAAAAGCCCTTGCAAAAAAGCTTTTTGCGCAAATCCGAAAATGCCGGACTCTTCCCCAAAGGACTCTTTTATCTCATTCAAATCGTCTGGAAAATCATTGGAATAAATCGGGCTTGCTGTAAATGGTTTTTCAGAGGCGACGCCTATTAGAGTTTTTGTAAAATTATAAAAAACCGATTGATCTGTTCTGTCTTGATAATTTTCCTGCGGCTCGCCTTTAGCTTGCTTAAGATATGACGTCTTTCTTTCGCCCTTATCCAAAATATAATTGCCGCCGTAAGCGTCTTCCATTAGCTGTAAAGCCTTGTTAATCCAAAGACGATCCGAACTGATTGAAAATTCACGCGCCATCAGTCTTCCTCACATTGTCTAAATAATAATCTTGAGTTATAACAGAAACCATCCAGTTTGAAGACACGGCGGAAATTTGTTTAGATTGAAGAACCTGAGGGCTTGCAAGCTTTCCCAAACCGGCAACCGTTTTAGTGATGATAAATGAAAAAATTGATTGAAGCAAGGCAAAATGCTTGCCGTCGCCGTCCGCCGCTTGACTCCACACTTCAAAAACAGAGACAACTGTTTGCCTCTCTCTAAATGTATCGCCCAAGCTTGCCCGCTCGCTGTCGCCGGCGACTTGATAATTTCTAATAAAGTAAGGAGATTTGACTTTATTCAAGTCGGGCGCGTCATAGAAAAGATCGCCGTCTGAATGATAATTCTCAAAAGCCGTCTTAAGAGCTTTTGCCGCGTCGGGCAATTCCATAACTCAAACATATCTGAAAGATGACAGTTTAATTTGATAGCCTAAATCTTTTTCCCTTAAAGCTTGAAATTCTAATGGCAAGACAAGGTCTTCGTTGCGGCCAGGGATGCCGACACTTCCGGCGGAAAACTTAATGCGCGGCAAATCAAACATTAAGCGCCGCCCGCCCGCCGTCTTAAAGCTTGTAAGCAAGCTCTTTTCAGAATTATCCAAAACAGCTTGGGCAAGATCAGTATTTCCAAAATAAGTGGATAAATTGCCCGTCACATCACAAGACCCGGCGGCAATGCCTA
Source organism: Bdellovibrionales bacterium (assembly GCA_965202645.1). Taxonomy (GTDB): domain Bacteria; phylum Bdellovibrionota; class Bdellovibrionia; order Bdellovibrionales; family UBA1609; genus JACOND01. The sequence continues at coordinate 23,660 of CBDBBJ010000001.1, read as the reverse complement.
TTGACCCCACGGAACCGACGGCATTTTGCCGGCGGCTGTTATTGTTAATTTCAAGGCCGCCGCTCTGAATAAAATTAGGACCCTTGACTTCATCATCGCCTAAGAAAATTTTGCCGACATCATCAGAGCTGTTCAAAATATCTTCCTGCGGTCTGTCCTTAATGCGCGCCGCCGGTATAAGCTGTGAAAGGAATTTTGAGTTATAAGCAAGAAAATTTACAGAGCCGGTTATAATGGCTTGAGTCTCAAAAGCAAGGGACAGGCGGTCCGCAAAACAGCCTGAAAACACGGCTTGATTATTGCCGGCAAGACTCTGAAACCGTTGCAATATTGAAAAGGATTTTTTTGCAATGCCGTTTTGTAAAGCGTCAGAAAACCATATCCTGTTCATGCCGCCGCTTAAAGCGCCGGTCCAATCAGTCGCATCAGTCGCTTCAATCTTTTTGTCATAAGTCAACGTTGTTATATTTGCCTGAACAGCTTTTTTTGTTATGCGGTAAAAGCCTAAATTTTGAACCCCTATCCAATCTCCCTTATTGATTGTTTTTGCGCTTAAAATCGCCGTCGCTTGAGAATTATCAACCTCCAATTCTTTTGCATTTACATCTTCAGAGACGGCGCTTGACGCCACCTCAAGCCCGACTAAAGAAATTTTAAAATTGTCCTCTTTTTGCCCGCCGGCGGCAAAATCAGAAATAGCAATTTCCGCCGCTGTGACAGCCCCAAGTTTTTCAATTCCGCTGTGTAAAGTGTGGCCTTCAATCAAAATAAGGCCGCCTGGTTTGAAAGTCGGCGGTATTTTATTTGCGGCGCTGAATGTAAGCTTGTTTGTTCCTATCGTCGGATCATCAGTTTCATCAACCTTACTGAAAACATTGTAAAGAACCGCTTCTAAAATTTCATCAAAGTTTTGCGGCTGTAATTCGAAATCTATTGAGCCGCCCGCTTCAATTCCGACAAGCGCAAGATCGTCTGTCTGACGATCGGCGCGGATCTCCTCTGACTGCGTGGTTTGAGGATTAAAAGAAAAATCCGGAGCGGCGGTATAAGGGATTTTTTTCCAGTCGCCGGCCGGCGGAGTGACGCCTGGCGTCACTTCTGGAATGAGAGAAAGATCGACGCGGTTTGACTCTGCCATGATTTTTTAACCGACAATACATTGAAAAAGAACAGGATAAGCGCCGTCAGGGTTTATTGTTTCTATATTAAGCGCCTTATATTCCCTGCCGACAAAATTAAAAAAATCTCCCGGCTGTATATATGGCGCGGCGCCCGCCGTTTCAGATTTTTCAAAAACTCCATTGTTAAAAGAAACGCCCTTATCATCATCAAACAGCCATCCAATGCCCTCTCCCTTAAAGCCCGCGTCAAATCTTTTAATGCTTATAAGAGCGGTATCCTTTCCTGAAATCTCATTCTCAAATCTCTGCAAACTTTCACCTAAAGACGCCGGCACAATTACACATGAAAAAATTATCGGTATTTGAGCGGCGGGCTGTCTATCCTCTTTAGCCTTAGAAAAATAAAATCTTTTTATGCGAATATCAATTCCATTTGCGGCTATGGCGCTTAATGCGCCCGCCGCCTGTGTCTGAAACTTTGAATTAGCAAGCGCCATTATCCACGCACAAAATTAGTAATCGGCCCCCCGTCATCGTCTGTAAGGCCGCCGGCGGCGGCAATAAAATCCTTAAGCAAAACCCGAATATAATCCAATCTATTTACCTGTTCGCTGTTTTGTAATGGCCCTTCCTTAGAGGACTCAGAATATTTTGTTGTTATAGGACCTACTTTTTGTTCGGTTATAAATGTTTCTTTTGAACCGGGATCATGGAAAATTGAATTTTTTTGTATAAGCGCCGCCGCCTCTATGGTCGCATATTTGACATTGTCAGGGACGGCGTTTTGCCCGTCTCTTGGAAACTCAAGAGCCTGTGTCTCTTTTTTTTTTGTTCCCTTAAAGGTAAATTCCTTATCTATGTAAATCGTTCCCTGAACAAGATAGCCGGCTATTTGTATATCTGTTAATTCAGTAAGTCCGGTTGTCCTGTCTTGCAAGTTTAAATATTGCCTTGCATCCGCGGCGGACACGTAAGCATTAGAATTGTTTAAACCTGTTCCGTCTTCAATGACGGCCTGCGCTGAAATAAAGCTCATACATAGTTTATTTCAGGCTTAAGGATTTAAGTCAATTCTTATGCGGCATTTTTGATTTGAAGTCCGAACCCGACGGATCCGACATGAGATTTTGCCCTGTCTTCCCAGCTTGCGGCGGTCCGCAACTGTGCATCGGTCGGGTTTTTTTGCGAGCCGATCCACTCATGCTGTTTTGCTCTTAGGACAATAGTATATTCAGCTTGCGCTCGGATAAAGATCTGTTCATGACCTAACACAACTTCAGTTAGAAGCCGCGGTTGTGTTGTAACCTGAACCGTTGCGGCCATTGACGGCAAGAATAACAGCCATGAACCGGCTTGCGCGCCGCCCGCCGTTGAGTCTGCGTCGGCAATATCCAGAGCGTCGTCTTCAATATAAAGGATTGGACGGCCTAAGCTGTTAAGCTGGCCGTTTTGCACGGCAAGTCCGCTGAAGTTTGAAATCTTGTCATCATAAACTTGCTTAAGGCCGGCAACTTGATTTGTAATTGACATAAGAGTCAAGCGCCACATTTCAGGAAATTCTTTATAAAAAGTAAGCCCCTTTAAAACATCGGTCGGCTTAAAGGTTGCTTTTGTTTGCTCATATTTTGAAGCCGATTTTGCTATTAGCAAAGTCACAAGCCGCAAAACTTCATTCCGATGCGCCTTTAAAACTTGCCCAGAGACCATTTCAGCAATTTTTCTGTAAATATCCGCCTGAGTTAATTGCTGTTCATTTATGGCTGTTTGAGTCACTTCAACCGGACCGATTTTTCGGAAAGCTTTTACGCCGCCGGTTTGTGATTGGACGATTTTTTTGCCATCCACGGCGGCTGTGGATGTTATATCCTTACGCGTGACAAGATTTTCAGTCTCATCAAATTGAGAGACTTTAGGAGCAAAACCAGTGACAAACTGATTTTGAATATTGAATGCGCCGTTTGAACGGGCGTTGAAAATATTTGTTTTGTCCAAAAGACGATTGAGAAACATGGTATTGAGCAACTGCTCATCCAGTTTAAAATCGCTTGTGAGGGTTACTGCCATAACAGAGCTATTTTCAACAGCTGTTTTCAAAAAACAATCTTTTTTTTGAAAACGATACTTTAGTATTATTGACGCGCCGCGTCGCAAAAAAGCCGGAACGGGGGTCCGGTTTTATTGAATTAAAAAAAATCTTGCAATTTGTTAGATTTTTTATGATAATGCAAAAATAACAACCGCCCGCAAGGGCAAGGAGGGCAATTTTCAGGCGGGCTTTTTTTAGAAATCCTTAACTATTGTTTCTATTGAAGCGGACTGTTTTATTGGAAACCGGCGGCTATACAGCTGATGCGCCGCCGCGCCGACGCTTTGATCCGGCGCCCTGACCCAATAATTATCCTTATTCCAATTCTCATCATAAAATCTTAAGGCGCCTAAACCCGCCGTTGGAACGGCAATAAATGGAAAATAATAACCCGCCGCCGCCGGAGCTGTAATTACAATGAGAGAGCCAAGTTTAAGCCTTTGGAGCGCTTTTTCCATGCGACCGGCAAACCCCGCCGCGGCGGCGGCTGTGGCTGTGGCGGCGGCGTCATTGAAATCGGCGCGCCTTGCAGAAACTCCATAATAAACGGACACTTCTGCACCGGCGCCGCCCGGCAAATTAGATGCGGAAACTTTTTTTGAAACAAAAGCGCCGCCGGCTTGCAACTGTTCTATCCATAGCAAGTCGTCCCTTGCAATGGACGCCGCCTCTGGTTGCGCCTCAAGCCGTTGCAAAACTATATTTCCATTCGCCATTTAGCCCCCCTTTAAGATTTGTATTGCTTTCATGGCCGAAAAAGCCGCCGGGTCATCTGTGCCTGTAAATTTAAACACAAAAGAAACCGGAAAAAAATTGATTAAAACATGGTTTAAAACGCCGCTTAAGCGCGCCCGCCCGGCTTTTTCGCCCCCGGCCTTGCTTATATCAACAAAACAAAACGCGTCTGTAAAGTTTGCTATGGAAATTTCAGATATTTCTGCAAGATCTTTTGTTTGCATTTTAGCCCCCCCGCCATCTGTTGCGGTCAAACCCCTATCGCCGATTTTAGGCCGTTTTTCGGACCACTGTTGCGGCAAAAAAAATAACCCTATGCCCGCGGCCCCCCCCGGCAAAACATGCGCAAAATGGCCCGTTTTTTGCCTCAACCCCTCCGAAGAACAACTGTCAAAACTTTTGACAGTTGTCAAAATTTAGCCCTCATCTGAAAAAAAGTCAATTTTTTTTTTGTCCGAAAAACCATAGCCAGTGTCCGGTTTTCAAAAAAAAAGAAAGAAAAAAGAAAAAAAAATTAAAGTTTTGCCGCCGGACATCCGATAAGACAATTGAAACCGCCGGCGGTGAAACCGCCGGCGGGTGAAAGCGCCGGCGGGCGGCGCAAAAAACAAAAAAACAAGGAGGCAAAAATAAAAACAATAACACGCAAGCTTGAGCAACTTGGTGTCAAAGAAGATTAAAACAGAGCTTTTAAAAAATAAAGCCGGAGGGCAAAATGAAAAAGCAAAACAGAGAACAAACAATAAAAGATCTTAAAGAGAGAATTGCAATAAATGAAACGTTTTTTATAGAGAATTTAAAAAAAGAAAATAAAGCAGCTGCAAACTCCGCCCAAAGGAGAATAGGAGAATTAACAAGAAAACTAAACAGAGCTTTTAAAAAATAAAACAAACAAACACATAACATAAGGAGACAACAAATGAACCCCTAAGTAAAAAAATACTGATTAAATCCAGGGGCTTAATAATTAAAACATAAAAAAAAAAAATAAAAAAAACCTAACAACAACCAAAGGAGGCAATCATGAAATTAAAAAAAGCCCGACCGGTAAAAATAACTAAAATGTCACATGGTTTTGTCATTACAGACAGGCGCCTTCCAGGGCTAAGTCATTTTGCTTATGAAACAAAAGAAAAAGCTCAAAAAAGCGCTGAAATTCAGCTCAAACAATTTACAGAAACATGGGATAACCTTGGGAGGCAATCATGAAAAGAAAAGTTTTAAAATTTAGGGATTTGCCCTGTAATTTGCGCGGTATAGTTGAGGACGCTTATGGCCATATTCAGAGAGCGCAAAACCCAACAGTAAAGCATATCCTAAAAAAAATCAAGCTCTCTATTGAGAGGGCGGAAAAAGAGGGCTGGCACACCACGGTTAAGGAAAAAAGTTTTATAAGAAGCAAATTGTTTAATTACACTGTTTCATGGGAGTGCAAACAAGGCAGCGTTGAGGCGGCAAGGTTTTTTAAGAAAAACACAGACAAAAATACTTTTGTCTGCTCTTATGGCGCAACACATTTCAGGCCAGTTAAAATGGAAGACTTATTTTAAAAACAATTAACCACAGGAGGTTCAATCATGACAAAACAAAAAATAGATAAATTAACAGAAGAATTTGATGAGACGATGAGAAAATTTAGAAATTATCTAAAAACCTTAGAAGAAGATTTTGATACTGAAATAGGCAAGCGTGCAGAAGACCACGCAAAAGATTGCCTTAGAGTTTTGAAAGACTCTTTTGAGTATATCAAATTCAATACAAGCGCCGGAAGAAAATAAAACAATAACCGCCGCCCGGCAATAAGGCCGGGCGGCATAACATTTGGAATTTACTAACAAAAAAAACAGGAGGTAAAAATGACTGTTTTATATACACTTACAGATAATGAAAAAAAGGAACTGCGTTTGGCTGTTATGAAAGCCTGGGAAGCTGATGATGTTGAAGTTATTGACGAACGGGAGCCGGGTTTGGACGGCGAACATTTATACAATCTTGATCAGGACGATAACACGATAGAGGTTTCTGTTTTCATTCGGGACAACAACAATCGTCACGCGCAACTCGCGGAGTATGACATTAAAAATAAAAAATTTACAGGTCGCACGCGACCTAACAACAGTTTGCTTAATAATGAAATATTTATTAAGGATTTTTATAGAGATGATGATGATGACGAAGACGAATTGCTATAAACAATTTTAAAACCGCCGCTTTTGCGGCAAAACCAAAAAAAAGGAGGTGAAAATGAACAACAATAACTATGTTTGTGCGCACTGTTTTCAGCATAGAGGACATGCTATCGGCGGCGGATTTGGCGTTTTATATAGCAAGAGCGAGCTCTATGGCACGCCGGAGATATTCGCACCAGAAAAACAAAAAACATATCGCTTGTGCAAACCATGTCACGCAAAATTTAAATCTAAAAACCAAAAAAAAAGGAGACAAAAATGAACAATATTTTTGAAAAACCGGCGCAACACTCAGTAACGTGTTTTTGCAACAAAAAATTGTCTTATTTTGGTTTTGCGATGCCGCCGCACAAAAAATCGGACACTTTTGGGGATTTTGTAAATGAGATTGAAAACAGAGGATGGACAGTAAAAAACAAGCTGCGAAGCGACGTTTCTCCATTTACGGTTCACTGCCCCGAATGCGAGGACTATACGCCATAAAAAAGACCACGCGGCAAATTAAAATAACAAAGGAGGTTCAATCATGACAATTAGAAATTATCTAAAAACCTTTATAAAAACAATTAACAAACAACCCAAGGGTGTTCAATTGAAAACAGAAGAAGATCTTTTGAAAGCAAAAGAAGATCTTTTCAGGGAAAGTTGGGCAAAGGCTCGAAACAGAGTTGCACAAGCAAAACTGGACTATCCAAACCTTGCAAAATGGCCGGGTTTTCTTCCGAAAGAATATCGCCCAATATTTGAAGAACTTTTTAACACTGGATATGAGTTCGGCAAAAAGTCTTCTAAAAATTCTTAACAAAGGAGGTTAAAATGAAAACAATAATTTTTTTAATTACAATGCTGGCGGCGGCCGGCTGTTTGGAGTATGATCCGTCTGGTGAAAAGCTTGCAAGCCTTTCTGCAAATTCAAATAACAGAGGCGGCGGTCTTCCTGACTTTACCCAAGTTGAGACGTCAAGACTTTCTAAAGCTATGAGCGGCAAAAAGTTTAAAGGCGATCCGACAATTAAAGAAATGGAAAGTTGGGATTATGCAGAATGGGCAGATGTTTTTGATTATGGTTTAGAAAATGATATTAAACCTTATGATTGCAACGGCTCCAGTGAGTGCAAATCGTTAGCTGTATTTTCTCATTTAGTTGAGATGATGATTTTGCTTTTTGAACTTGCCGACGGTTGCGCAAGAGATTTTTCATACCATGAAAACTGCGCCGTTATTTTAAAAGAAGCAAATAAAATGATAAGAGATAGCATAGAGGGAGAAAAACAATATCGCGCCGCTAACCAGTCGTATTATAAATAAAAATTGCCGGATCCGCGCGATGGCGGTGTTAAGCTGAAAAGCTTAAGCAAGAAGTCGGCCCGTCCGACCTTGTAAAATTCGGCAAGCCCGCCCCCCGCCGGGGGCGGGTTTTTTTTTGACCAGCCGCCACGCCCGCCGGGGGGGCGGCGGCGGCGCCCCTGTCGCCGATTTTAGGCCGTTTTTCGGACCACTGTTGCGGCAAAAAAAATAACCCTATGGCCGCGCCTCCCCCGGCAAAACATGCGCAAAATGGCCCGTTTTTGCGCATATTGTCCAAAAACGCCGAAAACCCGACGCGCACGTTGCCGCACGTGCGCATAAAACGCGCTTGCCTATACCTAAACCCCTAAAAAAAAATATGCTCAAAAACATGCAATTTGCGCAGTGCTATTGCGCGGCTCTGGCAATTTCCCTATTCACAAGCTTTATAAGCTCTGAAAGCTGTATTTTTGCCGTTTTGCCGTGCTCGTGGGAATCGATCAAAATCCAAACATGGCTTGCAATATAGCCCTCAAGCCCGAATATTTTTTCTATTTGTCTATAATCAGGCATTTTCCCTTTCCCTTGCGGCCTGTAAGCGCCGCACAATAGCAATAATATCAGATAGCGGAAGACGCTTTAATCCGTTCATGTAAGGCGCTTGCAAAACAATATAGTTTTGTTCTGGAAAAACTATATCATCGGCTGTTAAAGTATCAAGCTCATTTATTTGTTTAGACATAAGCATTCTCTTTCCATGAATGAAAAAGCATTGGATGATCTAAGGAATTAAAGCGTCTGAATGGATAGGGCTTGTCTTCCAAAACACGGCGGCTTAAACCTAAAAAAATCTGATTGCTGTCTATTCTCAAGCTGTCTTTTGCAGAAAAAAAATAGCTTGCTTTTGGAAATATGCTGTCGGCGGGGCGCGCTTTATTTATAAACTGAAAATCCGCCCTTTGCACTTTATCCAAGTCACTTTTCAAAGTTGCAAGCCCGGCTTGGTCTGGAAAATTAGCAAAAACAAGCTGTATTTGCTGGCCGAACGCCGCTGTGTTGCGCGGCAAAGTGACCAAGAAAGGATAGCTTTTGTAAGTGTTTGAACCTGAAACAATATCTTCAAAACTGTTTGTTAAACGCCTGTAAGCGGATTTTGTTTCATCTATAAAATCAATTAAGAATGCAAAGGGACCGCCGGCCGTTTTAAGCCGAATTTCATTTAGCAAAGCCGGGGTTATGGCCATTATGACACAATTTCATAAGTTCCAGAAACATAATATACAGAGACGCCGGCGCTTGTTATGTTCGGCGCTCCAACAAATAAAACTTCTATTTGCCCGCCGCTTAATGGATGAGTCCATAAAAAAGTTAATGTTCCATTTTTTAAAGTGTCTCTATACCAAGTCAAAAAATCTTCTCTTTGAGACTCAGACATAAACAGCTTACAATTAAACCTGTCATTGCCTTTAATTGCTGTTTGTTTTGCATAAGTTGCGCCGCTCTCAAATCGACTTTCCGTTTTTGAAAGGCCGGTTATGTATTCAAATTCCGCTCTTAAGGGCTTTACATCAGTCAGAGAGGCGGGCAAAGTTATATTAGTTGCCATAAGCCCCCCCTAAAATTCCAAATCTTTCATTTATTGCGCCGTCTGCGCCGCCGTTCTCAATCTCCGCCCTTACAACATCCTTTATAATCATATTCATATTTAAAGAGCTGTCATAACCGCCCTCGGCGCTCACAACGCGCGCTGAAACAGGCTGGGACGACTGATTGATAATTTTTACATTTACTCTTTTCGGTCCGCCATAAGAGCCGCCGCGCCTTTCAAGCGCCTTGTTTTGCTGATAAAACAAACCGGCAAGCTTGTCAAGCTGGCGCGGGTTAAAGACAGCCTCGCCGCCGTGGCCTATGACAGGAACAGGCCGGCCTAAAGGCCCCGGTATTATGCCGCCGGCTTGAAACCGGCGCGGCGAACGGCCTAATTGTCTAAGCAAAAAACGTCCTCCAAAGCCGTCTGATAAACGATCCACTGCCTTTTGTGAAAGACCGGCGCTTGCAAAATCTTTACCAATTCCTAAAAGAGATTGAAAAGTTCTCTGGGCTTGTCTTATGCCTGACAATTCAGTTTGCTGTCTGAATACAAGCCTGTTTTGTTCCCTAACAAGATCGCCTATTTTTGTATCATAAGTTGCAAGCGCGCCTCTGTCTGGATCCGCTTTTGCCGCCTCTTCGGCGCGCGCTTGTTCTAATTGCGCTCTTTGTTCCTGTATGCCCCTTATATCTCCAGCGACTTGCTGTCTCTGATCGCTTAAGTTTTGTATTTCAGTAATTAAATCAAAAACCTTATTAAGTGCGTCAATATACCGTTGAGCCGCATCCACTTGTCTTTGTATATCCGCCTCTGCGGCAATAGCCGCTTCTTGTCTCTTTTGAGACAGCAAGTCAATTTGTTCTGATTGCCTTTGTATATCGGCTGTAATCTCATTTAAGCCGCGGGCATATTCCCTTGCGCTTATTGTTCCCTTTTCAAAGTTTTCATTGAGTTTAAGCAAGTTTAAATCTATTTGCGGCAAATAGCTGTTTATTGCCTCTAAATCTTTTTCCGCTTCTTGCATTTCGGCGCGCGCCGCTTTAAACGATTTTCTATTGCCATCCAAAGCTTTATTTAAGCTTGCAATTTGCCTGTTAAGCGTCTTGCCGGCGGATTGATAGGCTGTGCTTGCCTGTAAAACAGCCGTCGCATCTTCAGGGCTTATAAGTCCTTTTTTTAATTCATCAGCAAGCCCGCTTAAGCCCTCAATCTGTAAAGCAGAAATTAAGTCCTTTACATCTTCTGAAAGCTGTTTGATTTGAGAGCTTGTCGCCGCCGCCGCTTCGGCTGTCTGCTTAAGCGCTATAGGGGTATCGTCTTTTAGGGTTTTATTTGTTTCTTTTAAAATCTCATTAAAGCGCTTGCCGGCATCAGATAAATTTGTTTGTAAAGTTGCAAGCTCATATAGAACCCTGACAGTCGCCTGAACCCTTGGAAAAAACTCGTGCAAAATTCCAACAAAAGCAAGCGCAACTGTCGTCAATCCAAACAATGAAAGCCTTAAAGCAACAACAGCGGCGGCAAGCGACCTAAACGCAACGGCGGCGGCAAGAATGCCCTTAACAGCAAGCGCCCCAGTGAATGCAATAGCCGCGCCAGTCGCGGCCTTAAGGGCGGCGGACAGCCCTGTAATGATTTTTTGAGTTGTTTCACCAACCTTATTTACCCTGACAAAAGTATCCCTTGTCTCTCCTATTCCAGATATAACCCCGCCTAATATTTGCGCAAAAGTCACAAAAGCCGGTATTAAAAAACTTAACCTTAATTGAGAACCTTGCCATGCCGAATTTAATGATAAAATCGCTCCGTTCAGCGTGTTATTCATAATGCCGGCCATATTTTCAGCTTCACCGGCGGCGCCCTCTAAAGCTTTTCTTATGCGATCCAATTCTTCAGGTATTCCGGCACGAGTCAAAATTGCCGCCGAAGTGATTGTTCTGGCTTGAAAAACCTCCGGCAATTTTCCAAAAGTCCCTTCAAGCTTTTGCAATTCTCTAAAAAAACCTGTTAAGTCGTCCGCCCTTAATCTGTCTTTTAGTTCATCTAAACTTATACCGGCGGCTTTTAAAGCGTCTGTGGCGCGGGTTGTCGGCCTTAACAGAGTCAAGAACAGTTGCCTTAAAGAGGTTCCCGCCCTTGATCCTCTGATTGCAGAGTTCGCTAATACAGAAGTCACAGCCGCCGCTGTTTCAAGCGAAAGATTTAAATCAGTTGCAACAGGCAAAACCGCCTTAAAGGTTTCATTCAAGTTGCTTACGTTCTGGTTTGATATGTTTGCCGCTTTTGACAAAACATCCACGGCGCGGCCGGCTTGATTTGCCGCCAGACCGGCGCCGCCCAAAGTTTGCGCAACAATATCCGCCGCCCTTGCAAGGTCAATGGATTGCGCTTGCGCCAGTTGCAACACTTTAGGCAAAGCTTCGATGGATTGCGATGCATTAAACCCGGCGCGTGACAGCAAAAGCAAGCCGGACGCCGCTTGTGTCGCTGTAAAGATTGTCGTTGCGCCTAACCGTTTTGCTGTGTTTTCAAGTGCGGCAAATTCCTTTTGTGTGGCGCCTGAAACAGCGCGGACCTTTGCCATCTCTAATTCAAAATTCCTTAGAAGACTTAAGGCGTTTCTTAATACAAGGGCGGTTGAAATCAATCCAAGCGCGCCGGCGGCGGCTTTTGCCGCGCCTCTAATAGAATTTAAACCGGCAACGGCTTGCGCGGCGCCGCGTGTTTGAATGTTCAAGCGAACATTGCTGTCTGCTGTGGGCATTAAATTGTCCTTAAGATGCGTTTTAATTCATTGAAAAACAATCTTAAACTTCTCTCAATAAAGCGCGGCGGAACACGGCGCGCCCTTATGTTTGCATATTGAACATAATTGATATTGTTATAAACCGTCAATGTATTGTTTATCGGTTTAGGCGGGGGGGTCGGGCTGTGTGTAAAGCGCCTGACTGGTTGGTTCGGTATTGATCCAGTTCCAATTTGCCAGTTTGCCCTTAGCAAACCGGTATCAACAGGCGAATGATCAACAAGTATTTGTTCCAAGCTTGACGCGGCGCGTCTTAAAACAGTTCCCCTTTCAAGCTCGCTTATGCGCCGCCTCAATAACAAATCATTTATTCGGACGTCTACTTTTATCTGCATTCGCTTTTTGCCTTGCGCTTTCATTTAAAAAAGCGGTTATTTCAGCGTCACACTCAACCATTAAGCGAAGTAATGAACGTCTTACTTCTAATCCTTTCAGATCTGAATAAAAGATGTCAAGGAAATTTGACACTTGAGATATAAGAGCCGGCTTATAGCCCTCAGGCCCCGGCTCTTTTAATGATTGAAGTTTTTGTAATGCGGCAATTATCGGCAAGGCAAAACTTATCTCATCAGGCGGGCAAAAATCTTTTGGAAGAGGCCACTTTTTTTTTGCAAACAGCTTTCTTAAGCTTTCCGGGTCCTTATATTTTCCAGAGCTTTTAAAAAAAAGAACTATTTTTTTTTAAGCTCTTCTGATGAATTTCCCTTAAAGTTTTTTGGATCTTGTGAAAATGTAGAAACAAATAACTGAAAATCAGGATGTTTTTCTAATAATTGAGTTGCAGTTGTTTCATTGCAAGGAACAGCGCCGCCGTTTATATCTTCAATGCCTTTCCAATCTTTTACAATGGCTTTTGCTGCCATTGATATATTTTCTTTTGCAAATTCTTTAAGCTGTTCAGGCGTCAAATCCTTAACTGAAAAACTATCCTCTGAAAAAGCTCCTATTTTCATTGCAAGCTCTATTGACAAAGATTTCCATTTTCTATTTGCATTTCCGGCAAAAGCAAGCTTTAATTTAATTGCCGGGGCTGTGGGCAATGAAGTCCAAACCCCTTCATTAGAAGGCTTTTCGCCAGGAAAGATTTTATCGAGATTTGTTTGCATTTTTCTTCTCCTGTCTGTAATGTTTTTGATATTCCCTGTGATTTTTCCAATTTTCTAAATATTGTTTTGAACTTTGCATTCGCAGAAGTTTTTTTGATAAGATTTTTCTTTTTTCAATCAATTCTTTCTTTTCTTCTTTTGTAAAGCTGTTAATAATCTCAATATCAATCTTGCTTCTTAGAATTAAAGAATTTTTGATAGAAGATTTGATTTTTCTTAATGCAGATTTTCTATCCATTGCTTTCAAATATTTTGACATAAGCCCCCCTCTTAATTGAAATTGCTGTTGTCAAACAAAAATTTGTCAAGATGTTCTTTAAAAACCTTATGATGGTCTCCTTCAATGAAACCAATTACAGCTTTACACATTTTTTGAGACTCTGATTGATTTACCTTACCAATTCCCTTAATAGCATATTTAAAAACATTTTTTTCTAATTCCAACAAATCATGAAAATAATCAGGCGCTTTAAATTGCCGGCAAAAGACCTGATTGCCCTCATTTACTCTGATAAGGGTTTTTAATGTTTTTATTATTTTTTCTTCTTCCATAACAGCCTCTTTTTTGATTAAGTTTGCCTGTAATTTAAAAAAAATCAAGGGTTTTTTATTTTTTTGATGCGCCGCATAAAAAATTAAAAAGCCACGGCCGGCGCGGGTTTTTAAAAAAAAGCTTGCTTTTTATTTTTTTTGCTGTTTAATATAAATATGCTTTCCAATGATGATCTGAACGCCTTGCTTTTGCAAGAAGTTCCTTTGAATTATAATTGTTTCTATTTCCTTTGTGACGCTCTGTGCCTATGCAACGGTTATGAATGGTTTGCGAGGGAAAAAGAACTGTATTATTATAATGACGGAAAAAACAGGGACAAAAAATTAAAAATAATGAGCCTGATTGAAAAAAAAATGTTTCCAATTGAAAAATTGCCTGGCTTTGAGCTTGCAAGTGAAAGAAAAACAGGGGACGTTGTTTTTTTAAGCAAACCGAACTTTTTGCATTGCGGGCTGTTAATAGCTGACGGAAAATCAATTTTGCATTATAGAAAAGAAACAGGACCGATATATCAATCTTATCCATTGTTTTTAGAATTTTCAGGATTTAAGGAAAAAGAACGATTTAGGCTAAAAAATGATAACCCTTAAAGTTTTTTTTAAGACGGCAAGGAAATTAAATCCAAAGCCGGAGTTTTTTCTTTCAGAGAAAAAAGACGGGTTTTTAACTGACAGCGCATTTTTTTTCTTTAAAAAATTTCTTGAAAATGAAGAAGACTTAATTCAGGTTCCGTCTCAATGCATCTCTCTCTATATTAAAGACGGCATAAATTGGAAGCTAATAGAAAATCTTGAAAGCCCCTTATTAGAAAAAGAGGAATATTATTGTCTTGTGACGCCTGGAGGGAATTGGGACGCTGTTCGAAGCGGCGGACGCGGCGCCCTTGACGGCGCAGTCATAGGGGGGGCAATCGGATCTATAATACCTGGCATAGGGACAGCTATAGGCGCTTTTGCCGGCGGCCTTATAGGCGGCGGCGTGTCATTGATGCTTGGTCTTGCCGCAGAACAGCAAGATGACAGGGCGGAGGCCGAACAATTAAGAGTTGAAAAGGCAAACAGAGAATTTTCACAGCTTGATCAGCAATCCCCTATTAAAGGAACACAATTTATTAAACAGCAAAGCCCGTCTTTGGATCCAATTCAGCATGATAACAGAGTTAATCCTGGTTCGCCTGTCCCTGAAAGTTTTGGAACAGTTCAAGTCAAGGCGCGCGGGCTGTCGCCTATGTTCCAATATGCGGAATTGGACGGTCAAGAAGTAAGGGAAAACAGAATTGACCTTGAAGCCACTGAGTATTTTTTCATTGAGTTTTTTTCATGCGGAGAGGGAAAATACAGCGGTTTATCAGTCAATTTCAACGGACAATCAAGGGGCGATTTTAATTCTCACGGATATATACAAACAATAAATTATAATCCAAAAGATATAATAGATTTAAACAGATTAAAATCCACAATAGACAGAAGAATTGATAGAAATGATATTGTCAGAAATGTATTTGGATCTCTGGCCAGCAATCAAAATTTTACTTTCGAAACAGCTCTTCTTGTAATTAGAAATCTTAAGGCGGCGGACGCGCCGCGGGTCCCTGTTTATGGCGTGGCGCCGACTAAGCCTCGAATTGAGTATGAGCGTGTAAGGCTTGCAGACGGAAGCCGAGGTGAGTCAGAAGTCCCTGATCAAAGATCTTATGAGAGAATGGAAGATTATTATAGTGATGTTGCAAAGTATAATCAATCAATAGAAACAAAGCAAGATGAATATAAGGAAGAAGTGGAGGCGTTTAATGATTATAACAGGGAAATGGTAAAGGAACAAAATGAATTTAAACAAGCGGCTGTCAATACTAATGTTTTGTTTTCAAGGCTTTTGCCTGATTACACGCAAGAACCGGCCATTACAGCTGAATCGATAACTTCTAATCCGGCTGTAATTGCCGCTTATTTATTGCAAAGCATCGTTGAAAGAAGCAATGCGCCTGTGACGCTTGCCGATATTGCCGACCTGTCTGCATTTAGAGAATGGAAAAATTTTTGCACAACAAAAGAGCTTGAGTTTAATGGATCTTTTGATTTTGAAGCCACGGCTTTTCAAGCCCTAAAGGCTGTTTTTTTTGTCGGCATGGCGGAAATAGACACTTCTTTTGGAAAAGTCCGGCCTATAATAAAAGAAACGCGCGCGGTTTTAAATCAAATTTTTCATTCCAGAAACATAAGAAACTTGCAATACTCAAAAATCGGGCGCCGCTTGCCTGAAAAAATCACCGGCTCTTTCATAAACAAAGATAAAAATTACAAGCCAGATGAAGTCGCTGTTTTCACAACGGGCGGCGTGGCCGGCGCGCATCCGCCAGGAACTTATTTTGATATTACAAGCGGCCTTGTAAAGGCCGGCGTCTTCGGCTATTCCAGACTTGCCGGCAATGCGGCGCACCTTAAGGGCGGCTCATTATCCACTGATGAAAACCTTGACTTGCTTGCGGCCTATTTAGAGGACGGCAAATCCAAGATTGTCACGCGCGCAACGGCAGACAAGCTTTCAAAACTTTGGATTGACAATGCTGTTTTTGCTCTTAACAGGACAAAAGACAATCTGTCGGCGGACGGCACGTGGGGAAACGCCGCTTATGATGAATATGAAGCCACGGATGAAAGCGGCGCGGCGCTCTTTAACAGGGGCGCCGGCCGGTATTTCAGACAGACGCCGCTTGGAATTGAAAATTTAGCCGGCGTCTTCAAAATCGGTTATGCCTTAATAAGCGGACTTTCCGTCGCAAATGACGGGTTTAGGGGGGCGCAACCCGCGCCGTCTTCAGGGGACAACGATCAATATGGCCTTGTTGGCAAGGGCGCAAACTATGACGCTGTTATAGCCTCTAAGGGTCCTTATTTTTTAGGCGCCCACGGCGTGTATAAGCCGAACGCCGCCGGAGAGATTGATAACAGCTTCGGCGCGGGTTTTTGTAACTGGTATCTGTCAAGCGCGCCGGGCGCGCAAAAAGTGACGGCTAATCTTGTGGGGTTTGATCCGCGCGCCGTGGCCTATAGCCCAACAAAAATATTTGTCCTGTTTGACAATAGAGACAGGAAACAATCCGCCGCCGCAGAAAGCTTTAAGATAGGAATTTTTGATTTAGCAACGGGCGGCTTAACAAGTCTCTTAACATTAACTGAAGCCAGAATAGGGCAAATTTTAGGCGCGGCAAATCAGGACCTTGCTTTAGGGCTTGCCGTTGTCAGGAGGACTATAACAATTAGAGAAAACACTCTGACAAAAAATGACTCAATCACTCTTCGCGGGCAAAGAGGAAGCACTAATGGTTTTATGCCAAAGGCCGGTTTTTTAAAATATAAAGCTTATGCCGGAATTGCAACAATTCCAGGCAACCCAAGAATAACACAGTATGTTGTCAGCAATTATTCATGGCTGGGCCAATTGATTACAAACACGCCGCCTGATATTGCCGGAATAGTTAAAAATTCGGACAAGGCCGGTTCAAGCGCAAGCGCGCTTTACAGCTATTCAGGAACATGGAGACGGGTTGAGATAAACGGCGTGGAGCACGCTTTAGGCGCAAGGGAAATTGCCGGTTATGCGACTAATGACGATGTTGGAGAGAGCATAGGAATACATGACATAACCGAAGATATAAATACAATTCCAATTTACAGACAAGAATTCACTCGCTTTGATGACACACACAATATCCGCTTTAAAGACGCAAGCGAAAAATGGTGGCCGGCGCCCGCAGCCACCTTAACAGGAACAAAACGGCCTTTTCCGGCGCAAGGGCTTGCGGCAAATGGAGAAAATATATCTCTTTGCATAGGCGGCTTGCTTAATGCAAAAACAATTAAAAACGGTCTTATAACTATTGACACGACCGGAAATTATATTTCCGGGCAATATGCGCTGGGCATAACCGGCAAAATAGCCGTTTTAGGCAATTTTATTTACAACATACCGTTTATACCGGCATCCGGGCAAATTGCCGCTTATTATGCGAACAGCGTCTTTAAAACGCCGCTTGCAAGCGGCGCGGCGTCAGTTGTGGCGGCTTTTGATTGGACGGCGGCCGGCCGGCTTACACGCGCCGTCAGACTTGAAAAAGAGGCGGGCGGCTTTATGATGTTTGGACAGCGTGTTCATACAGCAAGATCGGCAAGGGAAGAAAAACGGATTTCTTTATTCGGCGTCACTTCAGAAACACAGGCAAAAAAATACTTAAATCTTCAAAAGAGAATGCTGGAAAAGCTGTTTGAGTCGTGGTCCTTTGAGACTGATATTCAAGCGATAGTTGCAAGGCGCGGCGACAAGGTCGGGCTAAATCATTATGAAATTTCTAAAACTCAATTCACAAGTCGAATTGCCGGTTTTGTTAAGAACGCCGGCGGCATGATTACAGGAATACAAATTGATCAAAGCGGCGTGCCTGTTTTAGAGCCTGGCAAAAATTACGGTTGCAAAGTTATCTCTGAAAGCGCGTCTCCTGATTTTGCCGTCACAGCAATAGCAGAAGTCTCTGCAAAAGATGACAGGCAAAACATACAAACAGGAGCGCAAAATTTAGAAACGCGCGCCAGAGAGCCTATTAGAGTTCGTCCTAAGCTTTACAAAACCTTGCGCTTAACCGCGCCGCAAGCCGCCGCCGGTTTTGCGCCTAAAGTCGGTGATTATATTGTGTTTGGAGAGACTGCAAACAAATTTAAGGAGTGTCTTGTCCAGTCAATCTCTATGGATAAAAATTTAAGGGCGCGTGTGACGCTTGTTCCTTATATTGAAAGTATATATTCTCAGATATAGGAGAAAAAGTTGGATATGTAAACTGTTTAGGATAAATCATCGATTAAAGAGGGAAGTTTGATATTGTTTTCACTATAAAGTTTTTTAAGATTTTTGACTGCATTTTTTCTGATGTTTGATTGTTCGCTTATAATCCTTTCATTTGTATCTTTTGTCGCCTCTTTAATATGAACAACATATTTTTCAGCTCTTATTTCTATAGAGTCATCTAATTGCTTATCTATCGGTTTTTCCTGAAAAGCCTTCCAGAAAAGCCATTCTCTTGAGTCTTTATTCCCTCTTCCTGCGCTTTGGATAATTTGAATTAAAAGATGAATGATATAAGGGGTTTCTGCGTCAGATTGTAATCGTTGCACTTCTGCTATAGGAGTTATTAAAAGATTTTTGATTAAATACTCAATCAAACTTCCTTTGAATTTAATTGAATTAACTAATCTTTTTATAGGATAATTGTCAAAACTGGAGTCTTCAGTTATGACGCTGTGTGACTCAGAAAGTTTTTGACTTTCCAAAAACTTTCCAAAAGCTTCAATTTTTTCTTTTGTTAGAACAATTTGCTTTATTTGTGATTTTTTTAATTTTTGAGGCATAATTTAATTCTTGTTCCATTTTTATCATTTTTACTTTTAGGACCTGTGTTGTTTGATATAAAGCATTAAAAATTTTTCTTTTTGTTATTCCTAACATTTTGGTAATATCATATTTTGAAAAACCAAGTCTATAAAGGAAAATAACATTTCCAAGTTCATTTTCATTTAATTCAAGTTTTTCTTTTCTTTTTTTGTATATCATAATCAATTTCCATAATCATAATAAGCGTCTGCAAAACTTTCAAAAAGCGCCTCTATTGCCGCCCTGTCCTCTTTAGAATAAGCAAAAAGCGGATCCTTAAGGCAATCGTTTGCAGAATGCTCTTTAAAATCCCTTGCCGTCCATTTTCCGGCATCATCAATCGTCACTTGCGCAGAAACACACATTAAAGCGCCGCTCTCATCCATTGAGATAACATATTCCCTGATTTTAGAGCTGTCAAGCGCAAGTTTGATTTGCGGTATTAAAGCCGCGCAACCGATAAAAAACACGGCAATAGAAAAACTAATTAACAGTTTTCCTGTGCTCATAGAATGCCTTATAAGCTTGTTTTAATTCCCCTGAAGTTTTTGCTTTTGAAAGATTGCCGGCATAATTGACAAGGGACTCTTTTTTGATTTTTCTGCGGGCGCGTCGCGCCTCTCTCTTTAAAAACGGACCGACAAGGGCAATCCATAGAATATCAAATACAGCAAGGCAAATCCACAATGAGAAACCGCCGAGCTTAAAACTTGAGACAAGCGTCTTTCTAAATAATTGACGACTTGCCTGTTTCAAAAGATAGCCGCCGGAAAACACCGGCGGCTTTTCTTTTTTTTGAGCTGTCATTTTGTGACTGAGACTGTTCCTAAAAAGCTTTTGACAGCGGCATGCAATGACTCAAAAACAGCGTCATCAATTTTAGTCGGCGTCAAGGCGACCCCTACTTTTGCCGCCGCAAGCGGATAAAACTCATTTATGACCTGGTCATTAACAAACAGCCGCAAGGCGCCTGTTTCAGCGTCCCCTTTCAGGGAAACTGTGATTGCCTGTTTTGTTTCTTCTGTGTGTTCTGTCGGTTGTGTGTTTTCATCAGCCATAATAGCCTCCTTTGTAAGGTTAATAATTTAATTATCTTTTTAAAAAATCCTTAAGCAAAGCATTTAAAACTTTCCTAAGCGGCTTAGGATATAAAGTTGCGCTCTCTGTTCCTAAAGTTATAGTCTTTTCTCCATCGACATAAATCGTCTGAATCTGAAGATCGCTGTCTTCTCTTCCCTCAATTTTAATTGGACTATCGCTCATTTTTGGAGCTCCTTTAAAAGCGCAAGGCGCGGTTTATAAGTCCTTGTTCCGCCGTTTATAATGCGCGTGCATTCTTTAAAATCTTCGGCTTTGTCAATTTTTTTCTGAACCCAAAAAAAACCGGCGGCAAAGAAAATATATTTGTCTTCTAAAAGCAAATCAGGATTTTTGACAAAATCTATCTTAGTTGCATCTCTCAATTTTGTATAATTGTATCTTCCTGTAAGCTGAATAAAGCCCCGCCCTCTGAATTTCCAGCCGTCATTAAAACCTTTATTGCCCATTCTGTGGCCATAAAC
Organism: Bdellovibrionales bacterium; assembly: GCA_965202645.1. Lineage (GTDB taxonomy): Bacteria > Bdellovibrionota > Bdellovibrionia > Bdellovibrionales > UBA1609 > JACOND01. The sequence continues at coordinate 3,206 of CBDBBJ010000001.1, read as the reverse complement.
TTTAAGTGCAATGTATTTAGGCTGTCTGTTATATTCTTTTGCCTCTTTTTCATTCCTAAAATACTTTGGAAAAACCTTTAAAAGCCTTTTCCATGAATAGTTTAAGTTCTCTTCCCTGTATTTAAATTTTGCAGACTCATAGAAACATTGCGCTAACAGCCAACCTTGTTTTTTAATGCAAAAGAGCTGACAGGCTTTTGAAAAGCCTTTCCAGAGCTTTTTTGCATCAAGGCCGGCGTCGGCAAGAGGGCCGGGTCCTCCATACTGATCGTCAAGAAAATAAATAAACCGATTTTTGCTGATTTTCATTCTTGCCTCTCTCTTGCCCAGTCGTGGATTTTCTGCTCCTCTTCAGTCCATTTTATACACTGAAAGCCGTCAATCTCTTTAATCCAACCGTTTGAACAAGCGGGCGGCTCTTCATATATTTTGCAAGCCTTTTCAAGCGTGGCCCGCTTGCCGAAAGTGAAAGTGCATCCGGTCAATAATAAGGACAAAAGCAATAGTTTTTTCATTTGCGCCCGTTTAGAATTTGAGATTGCAAAACCTTGACTTCGGCCTTTAAAGACAAAAACTTGTCAGATATTTGCAGGTTCATATTGTGTAATTCATTATTGATTTTTTCCATGCTTTCAAACAGCCGTTTAGAGCGCCGATCGCCGTCCGCCTCTAATTTATCAATCTCCGCTTTCATTTCCGCAAAACGGCGGTTTATTGAGGCAATATAAAGCTTGACGGCCGGCGCTAACACAGCAAAAACGGCGGCAAAAGAGGCGCCTAATTCCTCCTTAATGGCCTTAAAATCTTCAAACATTATTTCCCTCCCTCCCTCCGCTGTCAAGGGTTTGTTATGCGGCGCGTCATCTTATTTGATTTTTCTTTTTATAATCCCTTATTTTTTTCATAAGGCGGTTTAGGTATTTTTTAACTTGCAAAGCTTCGCTTTTGCTTCTCGACGCTTCCAGTATTGCAATATCAAGACGGGCTTGCCTTATCTCAAACAGCGTTCCCTGAATGTGTAAAGGCAATTTTTGGTCAGGCAATTTTTTCACTTTCTTTCCGTAAATGGAATACACGATATAATCGTCTTTTCTAAATTCACTATTCATTTAAAAATCCCTCCCGTCTTTATCTCTTTTTTTATTGACTTATGTTTGCAATAGTCGCTGTCGAGGCGTTAGAGCTGTTTGTCGCCGTCCATGTTAAGCTGTCTGAAAGGTTTGGATGATAAAACCCAAAGCCGGTCCCTAATACAGCGTCCCAAGTGTTTATTTGTCCTGAAACCGCCGTCCAATGAATGCTGTCATTGCCTCTTTGAGATTGCCGCCCGTTTCCAAAGCGCCAGGTTATAACAGGCCGCGGCGTCCCTTTAATGCGGGCTGTAAATTGAAAATAACCGCCGCCCGCGCCAGTGTGTGATTGCCTGAAACCCGTCCGCCGGAAATTGCTTATAACCGCGTTTTGAGTCACAGAAACAGTCACAGACCGGCTTGCCGCGCCGCCCGCATTAGAGCTTGTTAAGGTATAGGTTTCAGTCTGCGTCGGTTGAGTAAAGATTGCCGAAGTGGATGTTGTAAAGGGAATATTGCGCCCGTCTTGATGCGTCAAGCTGTTATGCGTGCTGTTGGAAACAGCAAAAGTTATTGTAATGTTCCCTGTGGAACGTGTGTCAAGATCTATTGAAGACGGCGCCGCCGTTAAACTGGAAATTACAGGCGGATTTGTTTGTTCCCATATCTTATTTGCGCCTATATAGAGCGCCTGATAGGGAACAGCGCCCTTGAAAACATGGTTATAATCAGCTTGTGATCCTTTCCTCAGCTCCGCAAAAGCGGCGGCTGAAAAAAGGAAAAATAAGTTAAAGAGGACAGCGGCCTGTTTTCTCATAAGCCCATTTCAGCCTTTCATACCGTTCTTTATTTGGAATATCAATTAAGAGCCGGACGCATTCTTGACGAGACTTGAATTTCCATTTTTCCTTTTTTTCTATTGACCTGTCAATGCAGCTTGAAAGTCCAACTAAAAACAAAAACCAAAAAGCCGTCCATATTGCAAAAGGCGTCCAGTTTGGATAAGGCTCATATCCCATATCCAAAAGCAATTCTTTAAATTTTTTCATATTTTTCTGCCTTTTCAAGCGTCCATTGACGCCAGTCTGCTTTTTCAATGCTTTCTTTTCCGCAATTGCGGCAATAGCAAAAAAAATATCTTTCCGCCGGAAACCGCCGCGGCAATTCAAATTCATGATCGCCAAAGCGACACGGAAACTTTTTTCTTAAAAACCAGTATATCGCTTTAAACATATTAAGCCCTTTAATACATCAAATTTATACATTAAAAAAACCTGTTTTTTTTAATATGAGAAACCAGCATAGAAACCATTATAAAAACATAAAAAAAATAAATTGCAAGTTTTTTCTGACGCGCCGCATTTATCGCGTGCAGTAAAGCGTGTTTGCATCCTTAACAGCAAGCGCATTATAAGCGGCAAGCGTCATCTCTTTACAAATCTTTGCAGGCGGTATATTGTCTGTATTTGCTTTCCGCGCCCACGCCTCTATCCTGTCATCAATCAGCTTGTTAATTTGCGCCGCCGTTCTTCCGGCTTCTGTTTCATTCCATTCGAGGCCGTCATACACATAGTTTTTGTCGCCGTCAAAAGTCTTGTCGGCATAAGCTTTTGTTCCGTCTGAATACTCTATATTAAGCCGATATTTTTTGCCGGGTTGCAAAGCGGAAATGGAAATGCCGGCAACCTGATAAAAGCCGCCTAAACCCGTCACAGCGCCGACAGAGTATTGCTTTCCGTTTATAAAAGCTTTTGTCGGGGTTTTTGTATTGCCGGACGCTCTCTGCAAAGCGACTTTCCCTCTTAATGCCGCAACATTGCCTGAACGGTTTGCAAATGCGCCGAACATAGCAATACCGGCGCCTGAAACAGCCGTTCCTGTTAAAGAGCCGACGCCACTTGTAAATCCCCAGAAATTTCGGCTTGCAGAAGTATTGACGGATAAAATTCCATAGCCTGTCTTAGTCACATCTTCAATCAATCTTATCTTATTGCCGTCTTTAGGATCGTCAGGAAAGTTAAAAACTTCAGGAATTACAGAGCCATAAAGCAATTTCATCTTTTCATCAGTGACCACGCGCGGCGCCCGCCTTAAGCCGCTGTGACATTCATAGTGCCCGTTTGCAAGCTTTATGTT